>NZ_CP050296.1:1972500-1975000 GCF_014189455.1 Mesorhizobium huakuii | reverse complement strand
CTTAAAGCTAATCTGAGCAGGGTTAGCCGGCCCCTAAGACGAGGCGGAAACGCGTAGTCGATGGGAACCACGTTAATATTCGTGGGCTTGGAGGTAGTGACGGATCATTGAGGTAGTCCAATCTTATCGGATTGAACGGGCTGCTGCGTGGTTCCAGGAAATAGCTCCTCCTTATAAACCGTACCCGAAACCGACACTGGTGGTCTGGTAGAGTATACCAAGGCGCTTGAGAGAACTATGCTGAAGGAACTCGGCAAATTGCACGCGTAACTTCGGAAGAAGCGTGACCCTTTTCCACGCAAGTGGAGGAGGGTGGCACAGACCAGGGGGTAGCGACTGTTTATCAAAAACACAGGGCTCTGCGAAGTCGCAAGACGACGTATAGGGTCTGACGCCTGCCCGGTGCTGGAAGGTTAAGAGGAGGGGTGCAAGCTCTGAATCGAAGCCCCAGTAAACGGCGGCCGTAACTATAACGGTCCTAAGGTAGCGAAATTCCTTGTCGGGTAAGTTCCGACCTGCACGAATGGCGTAACGACTTCCCCGCTGTCTCCAGCATAGACTCAGTGAAATTGAATTCCCCGTGAAGATGCGGGGTTCCTGCGGTTAGACGGAAAGACCCCGTGCACCTTTACTATAGCTTTACATTGGCATTCGTAGTGGCATGTGTAGGATAGGTGGTAGGCTTTGAAACCTGGGCGCCAGCTCAGGTGGAGCCACCCTTGAAATACCACCCTTATTACTATGGATGTCTAACCGCGGTCCGTTATCCGGGTCCGGGACAATGTATGGTGGGTAGTTTGACTGGGGCGGTCGCCTCCTAAAGAGTAACGGAGGCGCGCGATGGTGGGCTCAGAACGGTCGGAAATCGTTCGCTGAGTGCAATGGCATAAGCCTGCCTGACTGCGAGACTGACAAGTCGAGCAGAGACGAAAGTCGGTCATAGTGATCCGGTGGTCCCGCGTGGAAGGGCCATCGCTCAACGGATAAAAGGTACGCCGGGGATAACAGGCTGATGACCCCCAAGAGTCCATATCGACGGGGTTGTTTGGCACCTCGATGTCGACTCATCGCATCCTGGGGCTGGAGCAGGTCCCAAGGGTATGGCTGTTCGCCATTTAAAGCGGTACGTGAGTTGGGTTCAGAACGTCGTGAGACAGTTCGGTCCCTATCTGCCGTGGGTGTAGGAATATTGAAAGGATCTGTCCCTAGTACGAGAGGACCGGGATGGACGGATCTCTGGTGGACCTGTTGTGGCGCCAGCCGCATAGCAGGGTAGCTATATCCGGACGGGATAACCGCTGAAGGCATCTAAGCGGGAAACCCACCTTAAAACGAGTATTCCCTGAGAACCGTGGAAGACGACCACGTTGATAGGCCGGGTGTGGAAGAGCGGCAACGCTTGAAGCTTACCGGTACTAATAGTTCGATCGGCTTGATCGTTCTCATTCCTTATGCTCATCACTCCCAATCGGGACGATGAAGGCACAACAAGACCAGCGAACAGCTCCGAGAGAGCACCAGAATAGGATCTCCCTATTGGCTACTCCCTCATTGCTATCGCTCAAAAAGCTTCTCGAACAACGTGCGTTTTGCCGACCTGGTGGTTATGGCGGAGCGGCTGCACCCGATCCCATTCCGAACTCGGCCGTGAAACGCTCCAGCGCTGATGGTACTTCGTCTCAAGACGCGGGAGAGTAGGTCGCTGCCAGGTCTGCTAAACGCACGTTGAACTCACATCCAAGCGGATGTCAGTGAAATCTTCTCTCTACGAACAAGGCCCGCCAAGGGACCACGGGCCGCGTAAGCGGCCCTTTCATTTGGTGAGCCATCTACCTATTTGTAAGCCAGCCTAGTCGTAGGTGTGCGCTTACGTCCAAAGCAAGCAAACGCTTGCTCAGATCAGCAAGCAAACGCTTGCTTAGTTCGGCAAGCAAACGCTTGCTTAGTTCGGCAAGCAAACGCTTGCCTAGTTCGGCAAGCAAACGCTTGCCTAGTTCGGCAAGCAAACGCTTGCCTAGAGGTGGCGCGGGGTGGAGCAGCCCGGTAGCTCGTCAGGCTCATAACCTGAAGGTCACAGGTTCAAATCCTGTCCCCGCAACCAAATCAAAATCGGCCCGCCTCAAGCGGGCCTTTTTTGTATTTTGCTGTCGGCGCCGGCGACTTTAACCCTCAGCAGCAGCCCGCAAGCAGGCCTTGCCGACCCGCGGTACAGAAAAGCCAAATCCTCTCCCCAAAACCAAATCAAAATCGGCCAGCCTGGATCAATGCCGGCCGGCCGTTTTGCTTTTAGGGACTGATGGTGGACCGCCGATCGGCGCCCCGCAACCAGCCAAAGCCAAAGCCGCCAGACAGATACCGCAAACCCTCTCAACAAAACCAACATCACAAACGGCCCGCTAGGCTCTAAGCCGGCGGGCCGTTTGCGTTTGCGGCGCGGACGTCGTCAGTCGATGAGGAACGCAGGGCTTGAAAGAGGATTCAGCCCAACCGCGAAAAAAGA